>CBDFJQ010000001.1:0-12249 GCA_965248575.1 Planctomycetota bacterium
AAGGCCGCGCGCCAACGCGTATCTCAGCATCGACGGCTCTCTTCCCGAATCAGAAATGGTGGAACGATACGGTTTTCATGAAGGGAAGCTGAGCGTTGGTACGGACATCGGAGCCGATGCAAAGCAGCTGGAGATACTTCGGGATGCTCTGTTGAAGAACGCGGCGTACCCGGCACTGATGATCGACGCAGGCAATCGCTGGACACCAGAGCAGGCAATATCAAGCATTATCGAGCTCGAAAAAGAACTCGACCTGACGTGGGTGCAATGCAAGGACAGTGCATGGAGCAAGAATGAACTCCGGCAGATATCGGATAGCATCTCTGCTGCCGTCTGCACAGGCAGTTTTTCCGCGAGCAACCCGCACGCTGCAGATATTATTGAACTGGATCTGCTTGCGACCGGCATCACGGAGACATTGCAGATCGCAGATGCAGCTTACGGCTTCGAACTGCCGGTAACGCTCAGCGCAACGCCGGGCAACATTGCCGCACATGTTGCTTCCGCAATGCCGAATTTCATGAGCATGGAGATTCTGGACTGGACGCTTTCGGACGCGATGGAGTGCGACGTGGTAATCGAAAACGGAAATGCCTGTGTCGGCGACAAGCCAGGCCTGGGTCTGGCAGGAGCTGTCGAATGAAGATCACCGGCTTTCGCCACGAGACCTACCTGATGAAGATGGACCGCATCATCTCCGACTGCAATCAGCCCGCGGGCGTCGAACTACTGCCCGGTTCCATCTTGTTCATCGAAACGGACAACGGCATTACAGGCACAGGATTCGGTTTCGGGGGCGAAGCGATTGCTGGCCTGTTTTCCGTCATCGAGGGGCATGATCCGCGTGAGACGCTGGGACTATGGATGAGAATGAATGACGCCATCCACAAGGGCGGCAACGAAGGCGCAGCGAACGCCGCACTGAGCATCATCGATCTCGCTCTATGGGACCTGAAAGCGAAAATCGCGGATGAGCCGATGTGGCGAACGCTCGGCGCCGCGGAAGGACGCGTCAAAGCCTATGCGAGCGGGCTGGATTATTGCCTGTCAGACGAAGAGTTGTTCGCTTTTTACCGCCGCATGGCTGAAATGGGCATCGATGGCGGCAAATTGAAGGTTGGCCTGGATCTCAAAGCAGATATGCGTCGTATTGGCATCATGCGCGACGCCTTGAGTGTGGCCAGCGACGATCCTGTATTGATGATCGATGCAAACGAGTACTGGTCGGCAAAGCAGGCTGTGCGGCTCGTGCGTCAGATGGAAAAGGAATATGACATAGCCTGGGTGGAAGAGCCTGCAAGGCGTTGGGACTACGATGGCCTCAGAAAGGTGTCGCAGCATGTTTTGGCGGCCGTGGCGACCGGCGAGAACCTGAACAGCCTGGCCGAGTTCTATCCTTTAGTCGCGAACGGGGCCGTGGACGTGCTAAACGTCCACTACGGGTCATTCGGGTGTGACAGGCTGCCGCCAGATTGCAAATCTCGCGCTGGTCTTCGATTTACCAGTGTCGATGATGAATGCGCAGGCAAATTTTATGGCGCATGTCGCAGCCGCATTACCTAACCACTCGGCCATGGAGGTCGTAGATCCTGGAAGAGAACACTGTTTGAAGTTCGACAGCCACATTGAAGACGGCTTTATTGTTCTGGGAGACTCACCAGGACTCGGCATCGATGTCGATGAAAAAATACTGGCAGATTTGCAGGAAAATCCGCCAACCGGAAAAGGTACGTTCCCCTTGTCGAGGCGCGCAGGTGCGGGAAGATATATCGTGCCACCCGAAGCCGATGAGGTACCGTGGAGAATGGGAAACTAGACTAATTGTGCAGCGCCAGCCCGTCGGTACCAACATCGATAATTCGTACCGTGCCGGTTTCAACCTCTGTTACGTATATCCTTTCCTCTCCGTCCTTACCAAATACGAGGTTCGTCGGAAAGGTGCCGCCTGCCTCGTACCGTTTTGCAACAGCACCATCATGATCGAGAACTGTTACATCGCCTTGGCCAAATACCGCGATATATAGATTGCCGTCCTTGCCAAACTTCATGCCGTCCGGTCCCTTGATTCCCTCGGGCGCATCGGGATTGATAGCGTTCCCGAATACCCGTTTTTCGCCCGTATGTGATCCATTCTCGAACGGATACCTGAATATCGTGCCAGTCAGCGTTTCGGCAACATACAAATGTCCATCACTGTCGAAAGCGAGCCCGTTTGTAAAACGAATGCCGTTGTCGATGCGTTCAACTGCTCCGGTCCCGGGATCAATCTTGTACACCCGGCCGTCATACGTCAGATTCTCCCAATCCGGATTGAGCTCCCCGCCGGGCGCGAATTCCTCCATAGCGATCCCCGAATCCGTTAGATAGACAAATCCATCGGGACCGAACGCAAGGTCGTTGAGGAACAGGAATTTCTCGCCGTCGTAGTCCGTCGCAATCGTTTCGTAACTGCCGTCAAGGCTCAATTTGAGCAGGGCGCGTTGGGCAGTTTCCGCAACCCAGACGAAGCCATTTCGGTCCTGTGCCAGACCATTCGGCCTGCCAGTCTTCGCGACAATTCGCCTCGACGCGCCGTCCTTGCTGATCCATGTTACCCATCCTTTGTCCGGGTCCATCTCGACAAACAGAAAGTTTTCATCCGGCAACAATACCGGTGCTTCGGGGAAACCAAGATCACTCGCAAATATTTTCATGGCTGAAACCTGCTCTCATGTTAGCTGACGCGAAATTCGTCAATGGCCTTTTGTGTAAAGTCGGTCGATGCGCCGGGCTCTGTAGTCGTCTTGCAAAATCCGGATTCGAGTTCAATCTGATGAACAAATGGTCCCGTCTCCCATATTGGTATTACCTCCAGGAACCAGCTATTCGGTATCGCCTTGACCATGTGCTGGTGGACCTGCATCAGGTCCCCTGCGTGCGGACAAACCCTTAGGTTAAATGCGTTCGCCAACGCCGCAACCTCCAGCCATGGCGTAATGCCACCGATTCTGCATACATCGACCTGAATAACGTCGACCGCCGATTGCTCAATGTAATCCCTGAATGCCTGGGCCGTGTACACATGTTCGCCGAGCGCGACCGGTATCGATGTTCTGTCTTTCAGTATTTTGTGCGACCGTACGTCGTCGGGATGCAGCGGCTCTTCGATCCAGCTCAGATCCAGGTCTTCAAGCATCTTCGTCGCACGGCTTGCCTGGTAAAGATCCCATTTCTGGTTGGCGTCGACCATGAGGATGATGTCATCGCCGATCTCTGTCCGCACTGCTTCGACTCGACAACGATCTTCTTTTGAATCCTCCAGCCCCACCTTCATTTTTAGTGCTTTATATCCCTGCTGGACAAGCTCCCGGGCTTCTTCGACCAGTTGTTCGACCGAGTAATTCAACCAGCCGGCATGCGTATTGTAGATCGGGATGTCGGCTGATCTTCCGCCACCCAGCACTTGCCAAAGAGGCTTACCTGAGGATTTTGCGACTATGTCCCAAAGTGCGATATCAACCGCCGACTGTGCCATCGTGGTCGCACCGGCGCGGCCAATCCAGTGTGACTTTCCATAGTAGAGTTGCTGCCAGATCTCGCGAACATTGAACGGATCTTTGCCGATCAAGTCGTCGATAAAAAGCGTATCGATGGCGTTCTGAATGACACTGCCGCCGTAACCAACTGTTACGGTGTAGCCCGTCCCTTTTATTCCTTCATCGGTGTCGATTGTCAGCCCGACGAATTCGAGATGCGTCACGGACTGCATGCTATCGGCGATATTTTTGCCGATCGGTACGTTGAGCAAAAAGCTTTCGGTACCGGTAATTTTCATGTCACAGGACTAGCGGTCTATTGTTGGCGGCGTCATCGCGTACCCAAGACCTTCGTAGTCGAAGTCGCCGAGTTCGTGTGTACGGACCGGGTCACTGTGCGCAGGGCTCGCGTAGTAAGCACGAATCTCCTGGATAAGGCCGGCAGGCGAAAATATGTACCATTCATCGCCGCGCAAATGGCAGCCCTTGTTCGGCTTGAAGTGAGTCCATTCGATGACGGCTTCGAGCTTTGCTGCATCGACGATGATTCGGTCGATCGTCCATATCGATCCAAGCGTATTTACAGCGGCTATCCAGCCGTCGGCAATTGCTTCTGCTCCCGCGAATGTTCCCTGCGGTGCTTCGGCAGGAAAGTAATGCACACCATCGGGCTCAAAACAATTAATCATTTTCTCCCGATCAGCCTCGTTGCATCCGTCGAAATACTCCCTGATGGTGGCCTCAAGACCCTGAGCCGTGACATCGCGCATGATTTCAGTCTCCTTTTAATTTCCGATGTTTTTTGAGTACGGAGTACCTTCAATATCCAGTGTCACATTGCCGAGACCGGCGATTCGTCCCCGCGTCTGGCGGTGTCCGGCAATCCGAAAAGAGCGGAGACATGTCCCGGGCAGCACCACGTGGCCGGCCTCGAGAACGATACCAAAATCGGCAAGCTTGTTCCCCAGCCAGACGATGCCATTGGCAGGGTGTCCGAGTATTGCGCTCGTGTTGCCGGACTCCACGATAGTTCCATCGACCTCGAGTACAGTCTCGAGATTGTCGAGCGCCAGCGCATCGGGGCTGGTCTTGCGCGCTCCGAGCGCAAACCGCGACGAGGATCCGTTATCTGCAACGGTATCCGGCAGCTTGATGCGCCAGTTCGTGATCCGGGAATCGATCACTTCGAAACAGGTGACGATGTATTCGGTAGCCTCAATGACATCATCAATAGTCAGGCCGGGCCCGGCCAGGTCTTTGCCGAGAACGAACCCCGGCTCGACTTCAACCTGAGGATCGATGAGTCGTCCCAAGTCCAGTGGATCACTCTCATCCTGATACATGCTATCCAGAAGATGCCCATAGTCCGGTTCATTGACGCCGAACTTTTCCTGCATGGGTTTTCCCGTCAGCCCGATTTTGTGGCCGATGACTTTCTCGCCGCCAGCCAATCGACGCTCTATATTGAGTTGCTGAATTTTGTAGGCATCCTCGAGCGTCAGGTCCGGACAGGAGTCAGTCAGCGGTTCGATCGATCGACGCTCGAATTCCGCGTCAAACAGATTATTGGCCAATTGTGCAAGATCGTCTGCCCGAGTGGAGTCTCGATTCACTCGACTTCCTTTACTTGCCTTAATTCGCCACGAATATGATCCTGCAAACTTCCCCGGGCTGCAGTGACGACCGATCGAGCACCGCTCGCCATCATCCGGCCGTCAAAACTGACACATTGCAAAGAGAATCCGCGGCTCTGCCAGGCACCGACTGTAGCCGGGTCGTCAATATAGATGCCGACGCCCAGATCTGCCGGCACGGCTTTGGCTACCCGCTCGGCGGCAGCAATAACCTCTTCACTTCCAGGTGGCACATCCAGTGACAATGCCAGGTCGTACGGTCCGACAAATATTGCGTCGATTCCCGGCACGGCGGCAATTTCACCGACGCGATCGATTGCATCCCGCCCTTCGATTTGCACCACGACATAGGTCGCTGCATCGAGAGCGTCAAGCGGTAACTCGATCGAGTCGAACTTCGTTAAAGGGGAAAAGCCCCGTTTGCCGAGTGGCGCGAATCGGGCCTGCTCGACTACTTCACGGGCGCGTTCTGGCGTGCCCACGTGCGGGACCATGATGCCGTGTGCACCCATATCCAGGATCTTGCCAATGAGCCCTGCATCCTTACCCCAGGGACGCACGAGCATTGGAATGCCGGCTGCGCGGCCGGAATTGAGCAATGCCTCGAGCCTGCCAAAATCGACGGGAGAATGTTCCATGTCGAGCACCGCGAATTCGAAGCCTGCCACCGCGACTATGGTCAATGTGGACGGATCGGGAATATCGATAACGAACGTGCCGAGCGCCAGACCGCTACGCACTTGTTGACGCAATTTCTCACCAAGCAACATCGACGCCGACACAAAATCGGCGCCCGCGCCTTCGACGAAAGACGGGTTTTGCCACGTTTTTGCGGAGTCTGACTTCTCGCTCATCGATCAGTCTGCCTGTGTCTCGTTGGGCTTATACATTCTTCTCTGGATCACCCCAGGAAACGAGGCTAACATGCTAGCTCAAGGCTGGTCAAAGTTTCACATGATCGAATTCTTACACACTTGGCCCGACTCTGAGCATGAGCGCCATTGCTATGGGGGAACATAGACAGGCACTGACATGTTAGATACCATGCTCCCAAACAGGTCAATGTCGCGAATGACCGTGGAGCGATAAGCAAATGAGCCCCATCAGCAAGGCCACCGCAGGACTGGCATGCATTGTGTTTGTCAGCCAGGCCGCCGCCGATCCCACCGTTTTGTCAACTGAAGCGCTCGGACCATTCGTCGGGGGTGGCGCCGCATTGCACCCCGACAACGAGGCGCCCGAACTAATTGCCTACTACGGCACCGATCTGGGCTTCAGCTACGAACACGGTGGACAGCTACATTTTCTATTCGGGGATACCTGGGCGACCGAAGCCTATGCACCGATCGAAGCATCCACAGGATCCCGGTTTGACGATAGCTTCGGCTCGATCGCGGTGGGCGAATGGCCGGACCCCGCAACAATGAGCAAGAACAACATGCCGGTTCTCAAGCTCGGCCAAAATCCCGGAACCTCGGAGGCGTCGGCGATGAACCCGGGACACGCGATGGATCTCGGCAAGACGCCGATGGCCGGATTTTCGAATGGCAGCCGGGAATTCGCCATATTCAATATCACCAAACCGCAGGGCTGCCGATCCGACGATGACTGCGGCAGCGATCTCTCCTGCGACGCCGGCTTGGGGTACGTTGGCACATTGTTCTCTGTCGAAGAGAGCCTGACAATTGCATGCGTCAGTGGCGACTTCTGTCACGCCGACACCATGGTCGATGGCGAGGGAGCTGCCGTCGCCAGCAGCGGATTCTGTGTCGATCGAACGAGCACTGTGTGGGCCGATACACCTGCCGGCCGGATAAGCGCCGCCGGCATCAGGCAACGGGTGAGCCTTCGCAGTACGGAGAACCCAAAGGACTATTCCCTTGTACACGAGTGGCTGACGAACAAGTTTCTCAATGTGACAGCAACGATGGAAAACAACGATCGCGTTCTTCTGTGGGGCAGGCCCGGGTTCGTGGGCGTAAAGGAGACGGAACGCTCACTGGGTCTGTACTTCGCCTATGTCGATCTGAACAAGGGACCCGACTTCGAGTGGAACATCAACTACTACACCGGCACCGAGATGGGTATGCCGCGGTACAGCCAGGATGAAAAAGACGCCATGCCCCTCGATCTCGATTCATCGAGCGAGGGAATTCAGCCCGTCGAGCATCATGACGTCGTTCATCAAATGAGCGTCGAGTGGATTCCACAATTGAACAAGTGGCTCATGCTTTACGGCGGCAGCGTCACGACGCTGCCGTCACCGCCTTTGCCGGAGTGCGGCGTGCTGCAATTGTTCGCCAATGCCGAATGCAAGCAGGTCGATCTGGGCAATGGCGGGATTCGTATGCGCACTACCGATCATCCCTGGGGCCCCTGGTCACCGCCGCAGGATGTCATTGCCGGTGGCGATCCGGATGTTCCCGGCTCGGGACAGTACGGCGTCGGCGGCATGCTGAACCATCCGGCATGCAATATCGAGGGCTGCGCTCCGCATACACAGACGGCCTATTATCACGACAACGAGTACGGCTTCTTTTATAGCGCAAATATCATAGTCCCGTGGACCACGACCAAAGACGGCAGCGTCGAAGTTCTCTGGAACGCCTCGACCTGGGATCCCTATCGTGTCGTGCTACTGCGAACAAGGTTAGAGCCGTGAAAAAAATAATCTGCACATTGGTATTTCTTGTGAGCTGCACGAATAACGGTTCGTCCGAGCCAACAGTCGGCGGCACTCAGGTCCTCGGGCCCTTCACGGGTCCACAGGCGACACTCCATCCCGATAATGTCGATCCTCACCCGATTCGCTACTACGGCACCGATCTGGGATGGACGTACGAGCACAACGGCCAACTCCATATCCTGTTCGGCGACACAATGGCGAACGAAGTAGGTGACAGGATCGAAGCATCGAGCGGCGACAGGCTTGATGACAGCTTCGGGGTTATCGATCTTGAAAAATGGTCTGATCCTCAGACCTTTACACCCGACAATATTCCTCTGATAAAACTCGGCCAGAACGAGGGCACTGCTGAAATGTCCGCCATCGATCCCGACCATGCGATGGAAGGTTTCAAGACGCCACTGGCGGGATTCAGCAATGGCGAACATGAGTTTGGAGTGTTCTATTTGAGCAAGCCCGTGGGCTGCCGGGTCGACGCAGATTGCAGTAACGGGATGAGCTGTGATCCTGATATCGGTTACGTCGGTGAACCGTATAGCAATGAAGCAGGACTTACGTTGGGCTGTGTGGAAGGATCGGGACCGGCTTGCGTCGCGAATACGATGGAAGGTGAGCAATCCGGTCCCTCGGGCCTTTGCACGGACCCGACCAGCACGATCTGGACTAACACTGCCGCCGGTCGTGTTGGCGCCGTCGCAGTAATGGTCCGGATCGGTGTGCGTGATGCGACCGACCCACGGCGGTATGCACCAATACACGACTGGTTGACGAACAAATTTCTGAATCCCGCTATTCGTACCGATAAGGACCGCGTGTTTGATTTGGGGCCGCCCTGCATTCATTGGCGTTAATGAAACCGGCCGGACCGTGGGTGTTTATTTCGCCTACGCGAAAATGCCGACAGCTCCCGATTTTGACTGGAGACTCCAGTACTTCGCCGGAATTGACGAAGATGGTGCACCACGCTACAGCCCGAACGAGAAAGACGCAGCAGCACTCGATCTGGACTCGTCTCAAAGTGGTCAACAGACAAACGAACCGTATGACATAGTCCAATCAACTGAGTGTCGCCTGGATAGATCACCTCGGAAAATGGGTGATGTTTTATGGCGGTGGGCTGACCAATATCTCGTACCCGCCCGCGCTCATCGACTGTGGAATCCTTGAATTATTTACCGGACGGGATTGCCTCAAGGTCGACATGGGAAACGGAGCCTTTCGTATGCGAACGGCCGATAAGCCCTGGGGTCCGTGGTCGCCACCGCAGGATATTATCGTCGGCGGAGACCCCGCTGTTCCCGGATCGGGTCAATATGGGGAGGGGGGCATGCTGCGGCATCCGTCTTGCACAAGCGATGACTGTGCGCCGCATACTCCCGCGAGGGACGTCAATGAAAAGGAGTATGGATTCTTTTACAGCGCCAATATCATCGAGCAGTGGACGACGCCGGTCGGTGACAGTGTCGATGTCATCTGGAACGCCTCGACCTGGGATCCCTACCGCGTCATTTTATTGAGAACCCGGATCGATCCGAAATGAAGGCATTCGAACGCATCTGTTATTCCCTGGCTCTGCTCGTCGTCGCTACGAAACGCATGCATCGAGGAAAAAGTCGAAGAAACGGTCACGAATGTGCAGTCGGCATGGCAACTGCGCCTGATCGACGACAGTGGTATTGACGATCCAAACAACGTCGGTGTCGGGCGAGTCATCGCGCATGGCGAGTTCCTGTATCTCGGTACCTGGAACAACGAGTCCGGCGGCAAGATGTACCGCTCGCGCGATGGCGACTCCTGGGAACTGATGGGCAGCGGGCCATTAACGGGCAACAAGAATGATTTCGTAGTGGTTTCCATCGCGAGGGTTCAAGGATGCATGCTGTATGTCGGCACCTGGAACCAGGAAGACGGTGCCGCCATGTTTCGAACCACCCTTGATGATACGAGCTCGGCAGAGATTAGCTGGGAGGAAGTTACCGTCGACGGTTTCGGCAATCCGCGAAATACTGGTTTCACGCATATGCGAGAGTTCAAAGGGCACCTTTACGCCGGCTGTTTCAACTACGAGGAAGGCTCGGAGGTGTGGCGCAGCGAGACAGGCGAGCCGGGATCATGGGAAATGGTCATCCCGAAAGGCTGGAACACGGAAGGCAACACCGATTCCACGGTGATGCTGGTTCACGACGGGTACCTGTATATCGGCACCGAGTCAGCGCGCTCCAAAAAAGAAGTCGGACCCCAGTTGTGGCGAACCGATGGCGAGCTCGCGCCACCTTATGATCAGTGGCAGCAGGTAAACACAAATGGTTTCGGCAATCCCAGTAATCACAACATATGCGGTCTCGGCGAACTGAACGGCCAGATTTATGCGGGTACCTGGAACGAGACGGAGGGTATAGAGGTCTGGGCGGCGACGCCGAGCCAGACGCTACCCTTCTCGGACTGGCAGAAGGTCAACAGGAATGGTTTTGGCAATCCCAACTACTCTCATACCTCGGCGATGGCCTCGCTCGATGGCGAATTGTTCATCAGCGGCTTCAAATGGGAAGGCTGGTTGACAGATGCCGAGGTCGCAGAGACTGTTGTGCCGGGGACGGCTGCGGATAATGTTTTTGCCAAGACGAGCGACGGACTGACCTGGGATATCATCACGAGAATCGATTTCATGAACAGCCAATGGCCGGCGTCATGTGGATCGAAGCATTCGACGGAAAGATTTACGTTGGCGGCCACGCACGTAACGGCCCCATGCAATTATGGGTCTATGAAGCGGTGAAATAATGGGTAAATTCGATCTCACAGGGCAAGTAGCCCTGATTACGGGCGGTGCTGGCGGAATCGGGCGTGCCGTTGCGCAAAGTTTCGGCGACGCCGGAGCAACTATCGTTCTCGGAGATATCAATAGCGACGCGAGCGAGAAAGCAGCGGCAGAACTCGAAGAGCTGGGTTTTCCTGCAGTCGGTCTTGGCGGAGACGTAAGCAAATCGGAAGACGCCGAAGCCTTGGTTGCGGGCACTGTAGAAGCATTTGGGCGTATCGACATCCTCGTAAATATCGCGGGCTATATGGGACGCACGGCGCCGTTATGGGAATTGACGGACGACGACTGGCAAGACGTGATGAATATCGATCTGACGAGCGTGTTCTATGTCAGCCGCGCAGCCATAAAACACATGCGCTCCCAGGGAAGCGGCGCCATCATCAGCATATCGTCCATTGCGGGAAAAGAAGGCACCCCTCGGCTTGATTCCTTACTCCGTTGCCAAAGCCGGCATCATCGCTTTCACCAAAGCGCTGGGGAAAGAAGTCATCAAGGAAGGTATCCGCGTCAACTGCGTGGCGCGGCAATCGTAGACACACCCCTGCTGGATCAGTTGCCAAAGGAAGCGATCGATCTGATGTTGAGCAAAGCGCCGATGGGAAGATTCGGAACAGCGGATGAGGTAGCCGCCGTCGTGCACTTTCTTGCTTCCGATGCTGCAAGCTTTATTACCGCTCAATGTTTCGATGCCAGCGGCGGCCGTGCGACATACTAGACAAAAGGAATATTAGTGAAAAAGAGTGTGGACAGAATACTCACCACCCATGTCGGCAGCCTGCCGCGTCCGGATGACCTGATCGAATTGATGTTCGCGAAGGAGCGAAGGAAAGGACGTCGACGAGCATTTACTCGAAGAAACAACGCAAGCCGCCGTGGCTGAGGTCGTTCAGCGCCAGCGGGACGCCGGCATCGATGTCATGAGCGACGGCGAAATGAGCAAGGCAAGTTATGCGACATATATCACCGAGCGATTGACCGGTTTCGCAGGGACTTCGGACCTGCCGAAGCTCAGCGATATTCTGGAGTATCCAAATGTGTCGAGCGCTTATTTCAATGACCCCGGCGTACAGAGCCTGAACAGGCATCGGCCAGCCTGTAACGGCCCGGTTTCTTCAGCGGGAACGCAGGGACGCCGAAGTCGATATCGCACATTTCAAGGAGGCACTCGCCGCCGCCAGTCCGGAAGAGGCTTTTATGAATGCGGCATCCCCCGGACTAGCGTCGATGTTTCTTGGCAATACTTTTTACGAGACGGAGGAAGAATTCCTTTGGGCCGTTGCCGAAGCGATGAAACCCGAGTACCGGGCCATCGTCGACGCGGGGCTCTTGCTCCAGCTCGACTGTCCGGACCTGGCGATGACCAGACATCGGGAATTCGCGAATTCGCCAGTCGAGGACTTTCGCGACTACGCAGCACTACATATAGAAGTACTGAACGGGGCGTTGAGCGATATCCCCCAGGACCGCATTCGAGTACACATTTGTTGGGGCAATTACCCCGGCCCGCACCATCATGACGTGCCACTGGAGCAAATCGCCGATTTGTTGATGACGATTCGCGCAGGAGGTCTGTTAATAGAAGCTGCAAACTCA